>NZ_LBMZ01000051.1:0-5950 GCF_001005525.1 Acinetobacter sp. AG1
TTTACAATCGCACTGGTTGTACCATCGTAAACTTTGTCTTGAGCTGTTAATACACCTGTAATTTGCTTTTTACTAATGTTGGCAGTCACTTGTCCATTGGTTGTAAGGTCATAATTGCCTGCATCTAATCCAACCAAGCTACTTGAAGCGGTGACAACTTTGTTTTGACCCGCGTTCTTATCTACAAATTGCCCTGTTGTACCAACACTGACTTGATCACCTGTGATGACACCACCTGCATTCAAGCTGCCATTTACAATCGCATTAGTCGTACCATCGTAAACTTTGTCTTGAGCTGTTAATACACCTGTAATTTGCTTCTTGCTAATGTTGGCTTGTGCGGATGTATTCGCTGCAAGATCGTAGTTGCCTGCATCTGTACCAATGAGATTGCCCGATACATTTACAGTTTTATTCGAACCCGCATTTTTATCGGCAAATTGTCCTTGCGCATTCAGATTAACTTGATCACCTGTAATTAACCCATTCAAACTACCATTCACAATCGCACTGGTTGTGCCATCGTAAACTTTATACTGAGCCGTTAATACGCCTGTGATTTGCTTCTTGCTGATGTTGGCAGTCACTTGTCCATTGGTCGTAAGTTCATAGTTGCCTGCATCTAATCCAACCAAGCTACTTGAAGCTGTGACAACTTTGTTCTGACCTGCGTTCTTATCTACAAACTGTCCTGTTGTTCCAACACTAACTTGATCGCCTGTGATCACATCACTTGCATTCAAGCTGCCATTTACAATCGCATTAGTCGTACCATCGTAAACTTTGTCTTGAGCTGTTAATACACCTGTAATTTGCTTCTTGCTAATGTTGGCTTGTGCGGATGTATTCGCTGCAAGATTGTAGTTGCCTGCATCTGTACCAATGAGATTGCCCGATACATTTACAGTTTTATTCGAACCCGCATTTTTATCGGCAAATTGTCCTTGGACATTCAGATTGACTTGATCGCCAGCGATCACACCACCTGCGTTTAAGCTACCATTCACAATCGCACTGGTTGTACCATCGTAAACTTTGTCTTGAGCGGTGATGCTACCTGTAATTTGCTTCTTGCTAATGTTGGCAGTGACTTGTCCATTGGTGGCGAGTTCATAATTGCCTGCATCTGTACCACTTAAATTAGCTGATACATTTACATTTTTATTCGCGCCTGCATTTTTATCAGCAAATTGCCCTTGGGCATTCAGGTTGACTTGGTCACCTGTGATCAAACCATTCAAGCTACCGTTTACAATCGCATTGGTTGTACCGTCATAGACTTTGTCTTGAGCTGTTAATACGCCTGTGATTTGCTTTTTGGCAATATTAAGTGAACCATTTTCATATACGATATTATAGTTCGTAGTTGATGCTGCTCCAGCTACAGTGTTGGTATAACTACCTGCATTTCGATCGCTCGCACCAGAAGCAGTAACACCACTAAAGATATTTGCTTGATTGTTTGCATCATTGCCTTTCAAGCCTGAAATCGTAAATCCAGCGACATTCTGTACCTGACCATTATAGATCGTTGCTAGGCTATTTCCTTTAATTGTGGCAGTGGCTTTGGTAATGGTATATGTACCATTTACAAAAGTAAGATCATAGTTTTTATCGCCTTTTGCTGCATTACTATAAGCAACGGCATGCACATAATTTCCGGCATCTTTACGTGTTGCAACAGCATTCACCGCTAAAACAGACTCAGTTTCTCCATCAACTAAGCCATCTGCACGGAAACTATTAATTTGTTGGTTAAAACCATTATATTCACGCGTTTCATCCAGTGCGTAAACCGTTGCTTTCTTTTTATTAATAACAAACTTACCATCAACATACGCTATATCATAGTTTTTGGTACTGCTATTTTCGCCAGTCACCTTATTGCTATAAGTTCCTGCATCTTTACCTGAAGCACCTGTTATCGCGATATTTCCAAGTAAGGACTCAGCTTCCCCATTCACCAATCCATCAACCATATAATGTGGATTATTAATTGATTGAGTTTTACCGTTATAGATTGTTGAATCACTATTTCCAGTAACGGTAACTTTGGCTTTATTAATCGTTAAAGTGCCTTCATTTCCAATGAAATCATAGCCATGTTGGTTATCACTATAATAAATCGCTTTATAAAGACCTGCATCTGTTCCACTGGTTTGACCATTGGCAGTATATTTGCTGCTGTCTAATCCCCATACATCAGCAAAGTGTTGTTCTTTGCCTGTATAGGTTGTGGTCTTATCCGTAACAGATAAATCCTTAGTCGTCAAAAAGCTGCGTAGTAAAGGTACGCTTAGACCGTCATAAATACGCCATGCCGTCTGTTTCCCTCCTAATTTGCTATCTGCATTAAGGAAAGTAAATTTAGATGCATCTTTCATTTCAGCATTAGTCAAACCAAAACTTGTACTACTCCCCGCGCTATCATTTTGCAGTGTAGTCTCTTTATTCCAGTGACCATTACTCACGGTTGCATTGTTATTATTTCCAACTAAACCACCAATTAGACTATTCCCCGTAACACGTCCCGTGGCATAGGCATTTTGGATCGTTGCTTGGTTCTGGTTACTTCCCACCAAGCCAGCAACATTGCTCAATCCACTCACAGCACCAGTTGCATAGGTATCTTTAATGATTGCATTTTGATTAGTACCGACCAGACCACCAACATGGTTCTGACCTGTAACTTGACTAGTTGAGTATGCACTTTCTATTTTTGAACCATCTTGTTGCTGCCCAACCAATCCACCAACAGCATCACCCGTACCTACAACTGATCCAGTACTATAAATGCTATAAAGTTGTGAATTCTGTGTACTATTTCCAACGACAGCACCCACATGGTTTTGACCTTTGATATTGCTATTCACGACACCAAAGCTTTTAAGATTGGCGTTCTGAATATAGCCAAATAAGCCAACGTTATCCGTAGTCTCTCTATAAATATATAAGTCGGAAATTTGATGACCTAAACCATCCAATTTACCTGTAAAAGCATGACTACTATCACCAAGCGGATTAAAGCCGATACCATTTGCATCACCCCAAAACTGTGAGTTTTTGGCATCAATGTCATTACCCAGTAAGTAATTCCCTGCAAGATTTTGATTTATATTTTGTAGTTGATTTAGGTTTTGGATAACGCTGTAGTAACCACCCAATTGATCTTGTTTGTTAACGACTTGGTTTGGACCAATATGATCTTTAAAATACGGCGTGGTTTGATTATCAGCATTTGCCCAAATTTTATCAAAATCAAAGCCAACAAATTTATTCGCATTGAACATTTCATCACTGGTCAAACCACTGGTATTCGCACTGCCTGAACTGGTATCTAGTCCTGTTTTATTTTTATCCCAATAACTATTGGTTACAACACCCTGAACATTTTTGCCGAGTAAACCACCTACGGCTGTCGCCCCTGTCACTTTTCCAAGTGCATAGGTATTTTCAATCTTTGCAGCAAGGTTTTCTCCAACCAAGCCACCGACACGATCATTACCTGTGACTGCTCCAGTCGCATAAGCATTTTTGACCTCGGCGTCATAATAGTTATTTCCAACTAAACCACCGACATTTTGCTCACCTGTTACAGTCCCCGTGGCATAGGCATTATTGATTGTACCGCCATGGTTATTATCTCCAACCAGACCACCAACAATATCAGTACCATTCACATTCCCAGAGGCATAGACATTTTCAATAACTGCGCCATCATTGCCGCCAACTAAACCACCAATATAGGTTGAGTTTTGTGCGCCAGTGACATTCCCCTTCGCATAAGCATTTTTAATGGTACTGCCATCAAAGTTTCCTCCGACTAGACCACCAACAGTCCCATAACCTTGAACCGTTCCCGTATTAAATACATTCTCAACCAGACTCTGATGTGTACTTTGCCCGACCAAGCCACCAACAAAACTGTCACCAATGACTGAACCGCCAACCAAACCGACGTTACGAACTACAGCACCATCAATATGCCCAAACAATCCGACGTCATAACTATAGGGGCGATTGATCGTGAGATGACTCACTGTATGCCCTAAACCATCAAAACGCCCTGTAAAATAATCAAATTCATTACCAAGTGGATTAAAGCCTTTTTCGTCTCCAACACCCCAATCTTTGGTCACCGTCGCATCAATATCTGTTCCAAGTACGTAATTACCTGCCAGCGCACTATTGATATTTTGTAAAGCCTGTAAATCAGTCACAACCTTATAATCAATACGTTTGCTGACATCCGTACCCTTTTGCGTACTAAAATTTTGCCCTGCTTTTAAATTTATCTTCGCGCCATTTTTAATATAATAATTGGCACTCTCCTTGCCATTTTGCCCATATAACAACACCACTTTACCATCTTGGTTTTGTGCAGTAATACTGGCATTCACATTAATATCATTATGTGCTTTTAGCGTCAGTGTGGTGTCTTTATTCCATGTAACTGCTGCATTAACATTGATATCCCCCTTTTCTGACCCAGCATTTTGTGTTTCTAAAATGACGGAGGTACTGTTCAAATTATTTTGTAATGTCGTTGCACCAATACCACTACCAGTTTGAGCAGCCGAGCCGGCATTGATACTAAAATCAGTTGGGTCAATCAGCCACGTTCCTGTTTTACCGCTATCAGATAAAGTCGAAACGTGTGTGCTATCTGCAATTTTCACCTGGGCTGCACTAGTTTCAATGGAACCACCCGCCTGACCATTGCGACCTTCTGATTTTAAAACACCACTGACATTGGTTGTGCCTTGTTGCATATCCGCAAGCAAGACAATTTCACCTTTGGCATTTTGACTCAAACGATTGGCTTCAATAATACCGCTATGATTGACCACGGCTTTGCTTAAACTATCTTTGGCTTTTGCAGTTAAATAAATTGCACCGTTATTGGCAAGAATCGCGCCACGGTTATCAATCAGACCTTGCAATGTCCCAATTTCAACTTTGTATTCAGTCAGTTGACCATCTTGTAATTTTAAGGTGATTTGATCTGCTGCGGTTAAATGGATCACACCATTATGTGCTTGAATCTGCCCTTCATTGATGACGGTTGGTGCAATAAATGCAACGACACCACCATTGGCAATAACCGAGCCATAGTTCTCAATACTGGCAGCATTTCCCTGATTTTGAAGCTTAAATTTTCCACTGATAATATCACTATCTGTGACATTCAATGTTGATGCCACAATCCCACCGACATTCACTTGTGCCGTTTTAGAGAAAATCACACCATTCGGATTCAATAAAAAAACTTGCCCGTTGGCATTCAGTTTTCCCATGATTTGACTGGCGTTACTATCCAAAACACGATTTACTGCAATTGAAGAAGTATTCGGCTGATAGAAATTGACTGTCGCATTTTGCCCAATGTTAAAACTATCCCATTGGATGCCTACGTTTTGACTATTTTGATGGACATTTAACGTATTATTATTTTGACTGACTTGTGCTGAACCCACAGTGACACTGCCGCCAGTTGGCAATTGTACATCAGATACTCCTGCCCAAATTGAGATCGGAAGCAGTGCTAAACTTAATAGAGATAAACGTAGGGTCCGAAACCAAGTTTTTGTCTCTTTAACATGCCCTGTCACCATTGAGCTCTGACCGCCTCGCGAATGACTTCGTGTTAATTCCGAAGTCACTTGCCAACAACCTAAGCTTTTATTCCATACAGTTCTATAAACTTTATTCATTTCTACGCCACCCCAAAATTAATATCAGCGCCAAACTTAAAACTTCCATTTAAAAAATGGACTCAAAAATATAAGAATTATGTGTCCCCTCTATCATTTTTAATATAATAAAGGCAATTAAACACATTATTTAAGATATGAATTTTAAATAATAAAGGAGACACACAAAATAATCACAAAGATACATTAATTATATTTAATTTAAAACCCACTGCATTTTTAATTAAGACTAAAGA
>NZ_LBMZ01000094.1:0-42985 GCF_001005525.1 Acinetobacter sp. AG1
GGTGGAACCATCCCTGATTTGGGAGAGAGCTTCAGTTAATGAGCTTGAACTTTTATCAATCATCTGACTACTTCCTGTACTATGAACCACTCAATCTTCATCCTGAAAACTGATGAAATTAAGCTGAGTGTTTTGTTCGGATTTCTTCTATTTATTTTTGATAAATTTTGATCTTAGTTCTATGCTTCAAAGTGTATTTTGTTCGATGATTGTTACTCATGTTCGATGATCGAACATTATCCAAGTAAAATAGTCTTCTTTAGATTAAAATAATGTTTAGAAAATAAATGCGGGATGGAAATCGAAATTATGGAAAATTCACAAGAGAAAAGTCTTCGCTTGATTCATCATACTGAGAACAAAAAAATCATTCGACATGAAGACTATATTGCGGGCATCGCTAAAGGTTTAAGTATTTTAGAATGTTTTGGACCAGATCGACATCGGCTTAATATTAGTACGGCAGCAGAAAAAACAGGGTTGACTCGTGCAGCAGCACGACGTCATTTACTCACCTTGGAATATTTAGGCTATTTAGATTTTGATGGTCATTATTATTATTTAACCCCTAAAATTCTAAAATTTTCAGGTGCTTATTTAGATGGCTCTCCTTTACCTAAAATTTGTCAGCCATTGCTCAATTTACTTACTAATCAAACCTCTCTGATTTATTCTGTTATGGTTCTAGATGGCTATGAAGCCATTACGATTGCGCGTAGTGCAGCACATCAACAAACAGATCGAGTAAATCCTTATGGATTACATTTAGGCAACCGCCTTCCCGCACATGCAACTTCAGCAGGTAAAATATTATTGGCACATCTAAATGCTGAAGAACAAAAACAGTGGTTAGAACAATACCCTTTAAAACGTTTAACTAAATATACGCATACGGATAGTGAAGTTTTCCTTTCATTATTACATGAAATTAAAGAACAAGATTGGTGCTATTCTTGTGAGGAACATGAACTAGGTGTACATGCGGTCGCTGTTCCGATTTACGATTCAAATGCAGATGTTGTTGCGGCATTAAATATTGTTTCACCAACAATGCGTACAACCAAAGATTATCTGATTACCCATATTTTACCGTTATTACAAGAAACTGCTCGAGATTTACGTCAAGTGATTTAATTTATAAAAAAAGCATTTCCTGAACATGGAAAATGCTTTTTAAAATATTACTAACTTAGATTAATTCTTATTTTTTGTGTAATCTCAAAATCAATTCATAATAATGAAACATGTTATTGATTATCAAAATTCTATAATTTATAGATAAAAATTTGTATCTTTAAGTAATTTTATTTTAACTTTCGTTAAAATTAAAACTTAATAACAATCACCTAAAATTTAAAAATTAATTAATTACAACCACTTAAATACCTATCAATTTAAAATACTAAAACCATCATAATTGCACACATCAAATTCACATAGTATTTTAAAAACATGAAAAATAAATAAATTTTAAACCTAAAGGTAGATAAATAATAAAAGTGAGATCATAAAATGATTGAATGGTTACAGAATGAATTAAAGCATAGTCCTGAAATACTCTTATTCTTATCACTTGCAATAGGATTTTGGATCGGACAATTTCAATTCGGAAAGTTCCAGTTTGGCGGTGTTGCTGGCTCTCTTCTTGTTGCAGTTGTACTCAGTTTAATTGGTGTTCCTGTCGATAATGGTGTCAAAGCAATTCTCTTCGCACTCTTTATTTATGCCGTTGGTTTCGAAAGTGGTCCACAGTTTTTTAAATCTCTTGGCCCACAGTCCATTAAAGAAATTTTACTAGCAGTATTTATGGCGGTGAGTGGCTTAATTACTGTACTCATTATGGCTAAAATCTTCCATCTTGATAAGGGATTAGCAGCAGGATTGGCCGCGGGTGGTATGACCCAATCTGCAATTATCGGTACTGCTGGAGATGCATTATCTCGCCTAGACCTCCCCTTAGCAGAAATTCAAAAACTGCAGGCAAATGTAGCAATTGGATATGCAGTTACTTATATTTTTGGCTCTCTTGGCGCGATCATTATTTGTGTAAATATCCTACCTAAATTTATGGGCCGAGAAATTCATGATGATGCATTAAAAGCTCAATCTGAACGCTTAAAAGGTGCTTTTGAACTCGCCCCTGGTCAAGAATTGGCGATGCCTGAAATCGTTGGACGAATTTATAAAGTTAAACAAGCCAATGGTCAAACGATTGCTGAATTCGAAGCTCAAAAACCAAGTATTACGATTGAGCGACTAAAGCGTAAAGATAAATTTATCGACGTATCTCCAGAGATTATTTTGCAAACTGACGACATTGTTTTGATCGTTGGACGCAGAGCGAGCGTTGTTTCGGTTGCTGATCAAACGGGTACTGAACTCCAATCCTCTCAAGGAATGGAAATGATTATGGATACCACAGATGTCATCCTGAGAAACTCAAAATATATCAATCGTACACTAGGTGATATTAAAGCCAATACACCCGACTATTTAAAACATGGCATCTATGTACTTGGTATTAAGCATAACGATGAAGTACAAATCTTAAATGATGACACGATATTACGCCAAGGCGATATCGTTACCGTTTACGGCACTAAAAGTGATCTTGAACGCTTAGTGAAAGAAGCTGGTAAAGCCTTACCTGAAAGCCTAAAAACTGACTGGATTTTTCACGGTGCAGGCTTGGTTGTTGGTCTACTGATTGGTTTATTTGTTATACGTATCGGTGATGTACCGTTAACGCTTGGTGCAGGTGGTGGTGCCCTACTCTCGGGTCTGTTATTTGGTTGGTTACGTAGCAGAAATCAAGTCCATGGCAATATGCCTTTGGCGGCATCACAACTACTTAAAGATTTAGGTCTCGCAGGTTTCGTTGCGGCTGTCGGTCTTCAGTCAGGTTTACAAGCCATTCAAACAATTAAGGAAAGTGGTCTATCACTCTTTATGATTGGGGTAGTCGTGACGCTGGTCCCACTCATTCTTTCAATGCTTTTTGCTCGTTATGTACTGCGTTATGACAATGTTGCTGTCATGGCGGGAGCATTATCCGGTTCACGTAGTGCTAATCCTGCATTTGGTGGTGTTCTAGATAAAGCAGGTAATTCAATTCCTACGGTTCCGTTTGCAATTACGTATGCATTAGCCAATGTTTTTCTAACCTTGCTTGGTCCACTGATCGTGGGCTTAGCTTAAATAAATTGATGATAAAAAATAATTCATCAGCTTTACTATAATGAAGGAGACTCCCCATGGGGAATATTGATTACTCTAAATACGCAAAACTTAGTCCATTTGAATTGAAAGACAATCTGATTGAATTAGCTCAAAGTAGAACCGACAGACTCATGCTTAATGCAGGACGAGGAAATCCGAATTTTTTAGCCACAATTCCTCGCAGAGCATTTTTCCAATTAGGTTTATTTTCAACAACAGAGTCAGAATTTTCCTTTTCTTATATGCCTGAAGGCTTAGGTGGTTTCCCCCGCCCTGTGGGTTTACAGTCTCGCTTTGATAACTTTGTAATGCAAAATAGAGATAAGCCTGGGGTAGTGTTCTTAGGAAAAGCAATTTCTTATGTTAGAGATCAACTCGGTTTAGACCCTGATGCGTTTTTGCTTGAAATGGTTGAAGGTATTTTAGGGTGTAATTACCCTGTGCCAGATCGTATGCTTCGACTCAGTGAAACGATTATCAAAGAATACATTTTACGTGAAATGGGCGTGCAAGGTATGCCTAAAGAAAATGTAGATTTGTTTGCAGTTGAGGGTGGAACTGCTGCAATGGCTTATATTTTCAACTCATTGAAAGAAAATAAAATTATTGCAACTGGTGATCGAATTGCAATTGGTGCACCTATTTTTACACCTTATCTCGAAATTCCTAAACTTAACGATTATCAACTGGAAGAAGTATTGATCGAAGCTGATCCAACACTTGGTTGGCAATACCCAGAATCAGAATTACGCAAATTAGAAGACCCATCAATTAAAGCATTTTTTCTAGTGAATCCAAGTAATCCACCATCAGTGAAAATGAGTGATGAAGGGTTAGCCATTTTAGCAGATATTGTAAAAAAACGCCCTGATCTAATTATTTTGACTGATGATGTATATGGCACATTTGCAGATAATTTCAAATCATTATTTGCAATCTGTCCAGATAATACCATCCTCGTATATTCATTCTCTAAATATTTTGGAGCAACAGGCTGGCGACTTGGTGTCATTGCGTTGAGTAACAATAATATTTTGGATCAAAAAATAGCTGCTCTCTCTAAAAAAGATAAAAAAGAACTCGAAGAACGATATTCTTCATTAACAACTGATCCAAGTAATATCAAATTTATTGATCGCCTCGTTGCAGACAGTCGTAATGTTGCATTGAATCATACGGCGGGCTTATCTACCCCCCAACAAGTGCAAATGGTTTTATTCGCATTATTCAATTTAATGGATTCACGTCAAAGCTATAAAAAAGCGGTTAAATCTGTAGTACGTGAGCGTGATGCAGCCTTATATCGACAATTAGGCGTTGATGTTCCACAAGATCCAAATGCGGTCGATTACTATACCTTAGTGAATTTAGAAAATACTTCGCGCACCTTATATGGTGACGAATTTGCAGATTGGGTAATGAAAAATAAAAATCCAACTGAATTATTGTTCCGTGTCGCAGACGAAACAGGGGTTGTGTTACTTCCTGGATCAGGTTTTGGTGTACAACATCCTTCTGCACGTGCGTCTTTAGCTAATTTAAATGAATTTCAATACGCAGCAATCGGAGATTCATTAAGACGTTTTGCTGAAGAAGCTTATCAAGAATATTTAAAGTCAAAAAAAGCGAAAAAATAATATTTCTTCGCTAAATCTTCAGTCTACTCAATCTATAAAGCCACGATGTTATCTCGTGGCTTTATTTTTTTAAAACAGGTTCATGTCAACACGCTCATGTAATATCGATCTAGTTCACATCAGATTCACATAACGCGCTCTAAGCTATTTATAAAATGAAATGAGTTTACGAGCATGGCATTTCTACGAACTTTAGCGGTTTCAACATTAGCCTTATTTTCTTTAGCCTCGTGTAAAAGTATACCGAGCTATTCATCTGACTACACCAAAGCAAGTAAACAAATCTCAGGCATAGCTTTGACGCAAGAACAAGCGACTGAAATCGGTAAGCGCTTTACTTCAGCATTCAATACACTTGGAACACCAAGTTTTATTAAAAATGCAAGCCAACTATATGCTGATGATCTATACATTAATGACACCTTATCCCAGTTTTCTAACAAACAAGATTTGGTAAAACATTTTTCAGGTATGAATGAGCATGTGAGTAACGTCAATGTCAAACTTATTAGTGCCACTTATCAAAAAGATTCAGCCTATATACATTGGTATATGGCTTATGATTTTAAAATGTTTGGTCGCAGTAAAACTATGGCATCGTATGGTATAAGTGAAATCAAGATCAATGCATCTAACCAAATTGTTTTTCAACAAGACTATTGGGACCCTGCCAATGGCTTATATCGTTCTTTACCTTATATCGGAAGAGCCTATTCTTTGATTCTACCATTCAAAAAATAGTTTAAAATTCAGCCACCAAAAATATAGAAAAAAATTATGGACGATAATTTCTTATTAAATCAATTTAGCCATATTGATGGTTTAATTGTTTTGGCTTTGATCGATATTGACGATGGCGCTATTTTAGAATCGATTGGAGATCATTATTTTAATATTGATATTGCTGCCCTAGAAATGGCAAATATATTTAATATTCAAAGAGAATTAGCTCAACAGCTTGATGAAATGGATTATCTTGAAGGCATATTGATTAGCTTACAAAATCAATATCACATTATCATGCCGCTCGAGAGTAACCAAAATCTGTTCTTGTATGGTGTTTTAGATCGTGATTCCAGTAATCTCGCTTATGCACGCCATGAAATTCAAAGAATTGAAAGAAATCTTAATTTTTATGCCTATTAAAAATATATCTTATTAAATAAGCTTTGAATTGAGTATTTCTTTGCACAATGGAGCTAAAAATGAATTCTAATTTAAACAAGAAAATATTTTTATTTTGTGCCATTAACTTAATAGTAGGTATTAATGTAGTTCATGCAAATGTTCAAACTTGTCAGAATGCCCCACTAATCGTTACGGGAAAAGTTGTTGGTTCAGTGACATACTTTGCAGAGGATTGTAAAAAAAACTGGGAAAACCAAAACATACGCCTAGACTTTTCTTATCGTAAAAACATTCCTGAATGGGCATTTAAACGCGCGGCAACTCATTTCCTTAAGAAAAATATTGCGGACTTCTCATATAATTCACCACTGAATAACATCACAGAATTATATCATCCTGTAAAAAAAGGTGATCTCTATAGCCTCAGCTACAATCAAAATAGCAATACACTTACATTATCTTTAAATCAAAAGACTCTCGGTGCGATTACAGATAAAAAAGCAAATCAGTATTTTAAAATTTGGTTTGGAAGTTCACCTTTTAATGCTAAATTAAAACAACAATTACTTAATCCATAGTGGATATTATTATGAGCAATCAATTTATCCTGATGGTTGAAGACCACTATGAACTTGCGGCAACTGTATGTGAGTTTTTAGAGGAACATAGTTTTGTAATTGATCATGCGCGTAACTTGGATGCTGCACGTAATTTTCTTAAAACACAGGCTTATCATCTGCTTTTATTAGACATAAACTTACCTGATGGCTCTGGTTATGATTTATGTGAATGGTTAAGAACAGACCAAGGTATGGATATTCCTGTGCTTATGCTTACCGCTCGTGACACCTTAGATGATAAATTGAAAGGTTTTGTTGCAGGCACAGATGACTATCTAGTTAAACCTTTTGATTTCAATGAATTAGTCATGCGTATTCGTGCCCTAATTAAACGTTCATTAGGCGAAGTTTCCAAAAATAAAATTCAAATTCATGACTTAATTTTAGATAGCTCCACACAAACCATTATCCGTGCAGGACAACACATCGAATTGCCACGCATTCAATTTAAATTACTTAAAATTTTAATGAGAAACTCACCAAGAGTAATAACCAAACAAGAAATTATTATTGAGCTTTGGGGTGATGAAGAGCCTGAAAGCGATGCTTTACGTAGTCATATTTATAATTTACGTAAAATGGTGGATAAACCTTTTCAACAGAAACTCATTCATACGATTTCGGGTGTTGGTTTAAAAATCGCAATTGAGGATTAAGTGCTTTAATTCATATATACAACAACAATTAATCCTGTTGTATTCGGCAGTTCAAGTTCAGTATGTGTATTTAAATAATATTGACGATCGAACAACTCAACTCTCCAGCCCAGTTGCATACATAGTTTTTCTACTAACTGTAGCCCTATGCCATGTCCTTTAGGGTTGAGTTTTAGCTGACTGCGACTTAATTCTCGGACTTTTAATTCATCTGGTAAGCTAATTCCAATGCCGTTATCAGCAATGATAATGCTATTTTTCTGTTGAATAATATGAATACTTGAGCCCTGAGAATAATTTAGCGCATTACGCAAAATATTGCTCAACACCATTTTTGTCATCGATGGATATAATAAACGTGTTGATTCTGAATCATCATACTGCACCAAGATTTCTATCCCTTTACTTTGGCTCACCATATCTAAATCGTGAACGAGATCAGTAATAATGACAGATAATCGAGTTTGCTCGGCATTTAGGTTATTGGTCGTGTTACGTGCAATTGCAAGTAAAGTATCTACGAGTAATTGCATGTCTTCAATGGTATTTGCTATACGGTTCAATGATTTATCATTACCATATCTTGCTTGGCAGATTTGGACATTACCTTTCAAAATCGTCAAAGGCGTACGTAATTCGTGACTAACGTCCCCTGTAAACTCGCGTTCACGATGAATAAATTCACTCAGTACTTCATGGTACTTTTCTAATGCCTGTTTTAGATATTCTGCTTCCAAATTGCCATTGGTACTAATATCTTGAAATGGAGAAGCTTCTTTATTTTGATGAACCCAGTCTATTTGTTCTAGCGCATTTGCAAGACGGGTAATCGGTGAAAAATAACGTTTCGCACGGCGATTTGACCACCATAAAATGCTATACAGCACGATCAAACTAAACATTAATGGCGCAAGACCAAACATCCAAACAATTTTATTGACGTTACTTTCACCAAACACCAACAACACATGTTGTCCATTTCGCTCGCCATAAACAGTCATACGATCTTTGCCATCTACAAAAATACGATGCACACCTTGCTGTAAAGTCAAATCACGAAATGGTTGCGGAGGCTTGTTTGATGACCATCGATAACCATATAAATTTTTAGTGTCTGGAAGATCAGCATTTGGATTTCGATCAACACGTATCCAATAATGTTCCATTTCTTGTTCAAGCGCAGTTTTGAGTAATGAACCTTTAATCACCCATGCACTACAAGCAATACCAATAATAATTGAAAGTGCGATCAGCCCGATCTGCAACCAATAATAGCGATTAAACATCTCACCGAGTGGATGATTATTTCCGTCATTTTGTTTCGATCTAAACATTGGCTGATCTACTTACAGAGCTATCTTTAATTATACGACTTTCTTTTTAAACAGGAAGTGACCGACAACCCACTCTTGCCCCTGTTCAAACCCAAATAATTCTGCACAAGCCATAAAGAAAATACGCCAACGTTGCCACCATGCTTCTGCATCTTGAGCGTAAACTTGTTCAAAAAGTGGTTTTAATTGTTCTACATTGCGATCCATATTTTCTAACCAAGCATTCGCTGTTTTCTCGTAATGAGTACCCGACCATTGCCAATGTTTAGATAGTTCTAAATGCTCTTGAAAATGTAAAAATGTTGAACTGGCTGGCATCAAACCACCTGTAAAGAAGTAGCGTGACATCCAATCATATTCACTTTTAATCTCAAATGGATAATGTAAGAAACGATGACAAAAAATATGACACCACAACATCCCATCCGCTTTGAGCCAAGACTGAATTTTCTCAAAAAGTTTTTGATAGTTTCGAACATGTTCAAACATTTCAACCGAAACCACACGATCAAAAGTATTCGCTTTTAACTCGAGCACATTAACATCACAGGTTAGGATTTCTACGTTGTTTAGACCACGCTTTTGAGCTTCTGCAAGAATATGTTGGCGTTGAGTAGCTGAATTAGACACTCCAGTAATTTTTGCATTTGGATAACGCTCTGCCATCCATAAAGTAAATGATCCCCACCCACAGCCTAACTCTAAAATTTGTTGACCATCATGTAATTGAGCTCGATCACTATATATCTGTAGTGCAAATTCTTCAGCTTCATCCAAATTTGTTCGATCATGGGGAAAGAAACATGCACTATATTTCAAACGTTTTCCTAGAACCGCCTGAAAGAATGCTGTAGGTAATTCATAATGCTGCTCGTTGGCTTTGTCCGTTTCGATCGCAATTTCACTGTGCTTTAACATATTAAGCACATCCATATAGCGCTGAGCACCTTGTTCAGGATCATAACGCCCTTCTTGAATCAAACGCTTTTTACTCAATGCACGGATGGCTGCACGAATCGCTTGATCAGGAACTAAACCGCTTTCGACGAGTTTTAAAGATTTTTGAATAATAAAGTCCATGTGCGTACCTACTCTTTGGGTTTCCACGGAATAAAGATAGAAGTTCGTTTTTGATAATCGAGATAATTTTGACCGCGATTTTTTAATGCTTGTTGTTCACTAAATGGAATACCTGTGATGTAGTACAAAAACAACCACATCAACACTGGATAAATCCACAAGCTATATAATCCTGCTGCTAATCCAATGGTTGGATAAGCAAACCAATGCAACCATTCAAAAAAATAGTTTGGGTGACGTGAATATCTCCATAGACCTTGATCCATTGTTTTACCATGGTTTTTCACATTTTCTTTAAAGCGGTAAAGCTGTTGATCAGCAATTACTTCTCCAATAAATGCGATCACCATAATCATTCCAGCAATAATCAAATAATCATTGGTATCTATGCTCCAAGACATGCTTGGTACATTCAATAAACACCACATTGGAAGACTAAATAAGATGGCCAATCCTGCCTGAAACATGAAAAAAGCAAAGAAACCTAAATGTTGATATTTTCCCATCGCCCTACGCATATTGGCGTATCGTCTATCTTCCTCATGTTCAGCCAGATAACGTCGAAACAAGTGCAAGCTCAATCGTAAAAACCAAATCGAACTGAATATTCCAATAAATAATCTGACGTACAATGGTGCAACATCAATAATTAATGCTGTCAGAGCAGTATTTAAAAAAATACAAAAGCTCCAAGCGACATCTACAATACCTGCTCGATGATTAGAGGTTGCCCACAACCAACAGAGTGACATTACTACGGCATCAATTAAAAATAATTGCCACAACATAACCACCTCCTTGATGCACTAAAAAATCATGGATTTTTTAATAAGGGCTTGCTTCAAATAGAAGATGCACATCACTGATCACCCCTTCTTTAAAGCCACCTTCGCAATAACAGAGATAGAAATCCCACATCCGAATAAAGTTTTCATCAAATCCTAAAGCCAAAACGTGTGCTTTAGCATTTAAGAAACGCTCACGCCATTGATGAATCGTTTCTGCATAGCTCAAGCCAATATCTTCAAGGTGTTTCAAACGCAACTGTTGTTCAGATGCTGCTTGAGTTAAAACGCTGATACACGGAATAAAACTACCTGGGAAAATATAGCGTTTAATATAATCCACGGTATTCAACGCTTTTTTATAACGTGCATCTTCAATCGTGATAGCTTGAATCAATCCCAAACCGTTCGGTTTTAATAAAGATCGACATTTATTGAAATAAGTCGATAAATATTGCTCACCTACAGCTTCGATCATTTCGATCGAAACCAACTTATCGAATTTTCCTTCTAATAATCGGTAATCTTTGAGTTGAACATTGACACGATGACTAAGGCCCGCATCTGCGATACGTTTGGTTGCTTCATCGTATTGTGCTTGAGAAATCGTAATCGTAGTGACTTTACAGCCATAATGCTGAGCAGCGTAGATCGCAAAACCGCCCCAACCGCTCCCAATCTCAACCAAGTGATCCATAGGTTTAAGCTGTAACTTCTGACAAATCAGTTCTTTTTTATAATCCGATGCTTCTTCTAAAGTCATATCTTTGTGCTTATACACAGCACTTGAATACATCATTGAAGAATCAAGAAAGAGTTTGAAAAAATCGTTACTCAGATCGTAGTGCTCTGCAATATTTTTACGACTACCAGATAATGAGTTCTTACGGGTTTTATACCAAGCTTTTAACAACAACTGACTGGCTTGAGAAATCACATTTTGATTAATTTTATCGAGCACATGGCGATTTCTTGCTAGAATCTGAATCACTTCAACAAGATGCTCAGTACTCCAATAACCACGAATATAACCTTCAGCTGCACCAAGTACACCGTTTTTAAAAATGAGATCGATCAATTCTTGATTATGAATCTCTATCGTCGCTTCTAAATCAGAAACCTCACCCACGGTACCATTCCATTCTCCACGAAAATGAATTTGTCCATGACGAAGTTTTAGCAAGCTTCGAAGAACCAAAGGCAGTGAATCCTGTTCACCGAAAATAAGCGTTTTCATCATGTTGTTTTAAATCCTTATCTTTTTTTGGGTGCCGATAAAATGGAACTTTCTTTCGCCATAGATGAAAAGCTTGAACGTAGATCGAAGCTAACATCTTGAAAGGTTCAAGGATATGATGAATAGCATAACGATTCAGTTGTGAAGGAACTGTGATGCTGGTTAACGTGAAACGCATCGTTGCATCAAAGATAAATTTATCTGATTGATAAAGCTGCATATGAATCACATTTTGTTCATCTGAAAAGTTAAATCGCCATTTGTACTGAATATCCATTGGCATAAATGGTGAAACATGAAAACTCTTTTCAAATTCGAACTCATAACTTTTAAAATGACTGTGCTTTTTTAATTTTTGACGGCAGTCATGCACATAAACTTTACGTTCATTCCAAGGGGTATTGGTAATTTCACTCAATATGAAAACAGGTTGTTTTTGAGGATTGAGTACAAAATAAAAGATGACTGAATTAAAACTAAATCCTAAAGTTCTTGGTAAAGCGAGGACACGAATTTCTGATTGTGTCGACAAAATCGTATCCACTTGCTGCAAAAGAATTTTCTTAATTCGTTCTCTGATCGAACCGGTATAGCCTTTTAGAAAATCATTTTCATAGAGATTTAAGATATTCCAACGCGAAGTTGAACAAAGCCATGAACGATCTAGGTTTTGATCGATACGATCTGGATCAAAACATAAATAGCTCAAACTAGACTGAAAATCGTGTACTTTTGGATGAAAGCGACGATGTCTAATCTGAGCTTTGGCTATGGAAAGTGAATCTTCAAACATATGATCACCTCCAAATTTAGTCATTCACTTTTAATAGTTCATCGACTACACGCTGAGCACTTCTCGCCCCATCTTCATGAAAGCCCCAACCCCAATATGCTCCACAGAATGAACTGCGGTTTTGACCATCGATCAAATCCCAACGTGCCTGTGACTCAATTGCTTTCTTATCAAAAACAGGATGTCGATAACGACGTTCGACATAAATCTTATCTTTTGCGATAGGCATATTCGGATTGAGTGTAGAAAATATCTGAGTTTTACACGGTAGCTTCTGCAAGCTGTTCATCCAGTAAGTAAATCCATAGTGTAATTGATGGGCTTTGCTATTTTTTTGAGGTTTCTCTTGAGCAGTGACATGCACATGCCAACTCGCCCATTGAGATTGACGCTTCGGCATAATCGAAGTATCACGATGTACTACCATAAAGTTATCTTGATAATCAAAACAACCTAATACTTCTCGCTCATCTGCCGAAGGATTTTGAATAAGCTTTAACGTATCATCAGCATGACTCGCAAACACAACCCAATCAAAAGTTTCTTGTTCTTGATTCGTGACAATATGAACTAAATCATTTTCACGAATCACTTGATGAACTTGCGCTTTTTTCCAAATAATTGATGGACAAGCTTTTTGAATCGCTCGTATATAAGAAGCTGAACCACCTTTGACCGTCTGCCATTGAGGGCGGTCTTCCAATTGCAACATACGATGATGTTGAAAAAAGCTTACGACAAACTTATAGGGAATATTTCCAACTTGATCCACTGGGCTTGACCACAATGCACCACACATTGGATATAAATGTTCTTGGCGAAAAACCTCTGAATAATCATTTTGATTCAGATAGTCTTCGATACTCAGTTCAGCGTTGCACTGATCTAACTGAATATCTTTGTTGTCTTGATAAAAACGAATCAAGTCGGACAGCATGATCCGAAATTTCTTGTTTAAAAAATTCTGAGGTCGAGTTAATAGTGACCATTTTTTTGATGGATTATATTGAAGCCCTGTCACTTGATTATTCACTGAAAAGCTCATGTCACTATTCTGTGCTTCTACACCTAATTTAGCCAGCATGGCACTAAATAGAGGATAATTATAATCATTGAATACAATAAAACCGCTATCTACAGCAACGTTTTTACGTTCAATCCAAAGATCATGTGTATCCGTATGTCCACCGAAATACTGTTCTTTCTCAAAGATAGTGACTTCATGCTCTTTTGATAATTTCCACGCAGCGTATATACCTGAAATACCAGAGCCTACGATTGCAATCTTCATCAAGACTCCTCGCTTTGAATTTTACTCGTGTTTATTTTGAGATTTAATTGATGACTTTTATGGGTATCATAAATACGTTGTGGTACAGGTTTAATTCCCCAAATCAGACCCAAAAAAGACATCATTTTTAAGATGTAATAAGTAATGTCGATTTGCCACCAGAAGAAGCCCTGCCGAGTACTCCCTGCATAATAATGATGGTTGTTGTGCCAGCCTTCACCCAATGTAATAATCGATAAAAATAAATTATTTCGACTATTATCCTTCGTCTCGAAGTCTCGACTGCCATACAAATGCGCAAGTGAATTGATACATAAAGTCGCATGAATCAGCAAAACAGTTGAAATCACAAATCCCCATACCAATAGCTGTAAGCCTGATGTACCTAAACTCGGATAAGCAATACTCAACCACTCACCTAAAACATAAATTGCAGAAGCAGTGAACAAGACCACAGGTAAACTAAAACGATCTAACCAAACAATTTCAGGAAACTTTAGCCAGTCTTTAATAACTTCTTTTCGTGTAGAAAAATTCTGTTCATTTAAAAACCATCCGATATGACTGTACCAAAATCCATGTGTAGATGAATGTGGATCGTGATCTGTGTCAGTAAAACGATGATGATAACGATGATGAGCTGCCCACCATAAAGGCCCTCGCTGTGCACTCATGGTTCCGATCAACACAAAAAAGAATTGTATTGGACGCGAAGTTTGAAAGGTTTTATGCGAAAGATAACGATGAAAAAAAGCAGTGATCGCAAACATACGAATAAAATAAAAAAACAGCATGAATGCGATAGCAAACCAAGATACACCCACCCAAAAAACTGCAAGACAAGCGATATGCAGCAAAATGAATGGTAAAATTCTAAACCACTGAATCTTGGTATCTTTTGAGCTTTCTCGAAAGGGAATATGCTGTTTATCTAAAGTATCAGTCAGTGACCAACTATCCATCCATCGCAGAAAAAATTTAAACATTGATTCTTCCTGACCCAATCTCTTTTTATATTTATAATATTAATAGAAATCATATGAAGTTTATGTGAAGCATCGTTTTAAGCATGCTAGTGAACTCTTAGCATCATAATACAAAATTACATAAGAAACATAAATTTATGTATCTTTTAACCTAAACTCAAAACCTCATCGCTTGAGTCTAGGTTCAGTTTTGGAAACTAAAAATCAAATAGATAACAATATAATTAAAGTGAAATCATGGGCAAGATCTTCGATACGCTTGAAATCACCAAATAAATCGCAACACAAATTACCACTACAGCAAATACCTTTTGTACCGTTTTGATATCAATCAGGCTGATTAATCTTCTGCCAATTAACATGCCAATAATACAAGCCACAACAAAGCTAACAGTTACAGCGATTGGATACTGAAAGCCATCTATGATGTGTATTGAAATACTTACACCACCAATTAAGAAAATGATCATCAGTGACGTTGCAACGATACTACGCATATCTAGATCAGTAACTTTACGCAAAGCTGGCACAATTACAAAACCGCCACCAACCCCTAATAATCCAGTTAATAGACCTGCAATCACACCGATAATACCCAATACTGAAGCAGTTTTAACATTCCAAATCAGTTGCCCTGTTGATTGATTCACCTTACACGGCGGATCTTCAAAATCATTCACTTTATTGAAAAAAATACGATAGGCCACAATCATCATCACGATACTAAAACCAAGGCTTAACCAAACTGGAGAAATAATACTGGCAAGATGAATCCCGTAACGTGCTGATGGCAAGCTAATTAAAGCGATCCATATCGCGGCACGATAACGTACGATTTTCTTGAATAAGCCTTGAACCATGCCAACAAATGCAGAAAGTGTTACTGCCAACAAACCTACTGGTGCAGCTTGAGACACTGTCCATCCTTGACTCGCCATCAATGCTGGTACAGCCAAAATACCGCCACCTGCGCCTGTCAATCCAAGTAAACATCCGATCGCAAGACCTTCTAAGACTAATAACCACATGATATGCAATGTCCTCGTACAAGGATGAACCCATTTCTGGAGAAAATACTGTCCTAACTCAGCTCTGAATCAGGACTAAGTATTTGATTTATTTAAGCTGAATAAACTAAAGTTTTGGCTTCACCAGCCATTCACGACCTTTGAGCATTCCATCCCAATACATCGGCGGTAAAATTTGCTCTTTTAACAACCATGCAAGCTGTGAAGGTTTTTGCCCATCGAGCAACCACTTAGGGAAACTAGGTAACAGTTTTCCGCCATAACCAAATTCTGCCAACACAATCTTTCCACGCTCAACTGTGAGCGGACAAGATCCATAACCGTCATATTGCGCAAAATTCTGATTGCCTTTTAAGTACTGCAATACATTCACTGCAACAATAGGTGCTTGCTTTCGTGCTGCTGCTGCCGTTTTCGCATTTGGTGCATTAGTAACATCACCCAAAGCAAAGATGTAAGGATACTTGTTATGCTGTAAGGTATGCTGATCAACACTGACCCAGCCTGCCGCATCAACCAAGTTACTCGCTCGGATAAAATCAGGTGCTTGCTGCGGAGGAACAACATGAATCATGTCGAAATCAGTTTCAATCACTGAAGTATTTTCCCCTTCACTGACCTTAAACCAAGCTCGCTTTTGGCTTCCATCAACTTTAATCAATTGATGATTAAAGTTTAAATTGGCATTGTAACGTTTAATATATTCCATCAAAGCTGGAACATAAGCTTGTACGCCAAATAACACTGCACCTGTATTATAAAAATCAATTTCAATATCTTTTAATACACCTTGTTTTTGCCAATAATCAGCTGACAAATACATTGCTTTTTGCGGAGCACCAGCACATTTAATTGGCATTGGTGGCTGTGTAAAAACAGCTTTACCCTGTTTCATATTACGAACCAAGTCCCACGTATATGGCGCAAGATCATAACGATAGTTTGAAGTCACACCATTTTTACCTAGCGTTTCAACTAAACCCTCTATTCCATGCCAATTTAATTTTAAGCCCGGACAGACGACCAATACTTCATAGTTAATCGGCTTACATCCCTCTAATAAAACTTGTTTATTATCAGGATCAAAAGCTGCAACAGCTGCCTTTATCCAATGAACTTGTTTAGGAATCAGACTCGCCATTGTTCTTACCGTTTTTTCAGGAGCGAATATCCCACCGCCCACCATCGTCCATCCCGGTTGGTAGTAATGGATTTCAGCAGGATCAATCACGGCAATATCTAAATTCGATTGACGAGACAACAAACTCGATGCTACTGAAATACCCGCCGCACCCCCACCCACAATCACCACAGAAAAAGTCGGTATATTGTTTAACTGAGTTGGATTTTGCTTCAAAATTCGAGGAACTAAACCTTGTAAATCGTAGCCCAGTGATTTTGACTGCAACAACATCTGATCAATGGTAAGTTCAGCCACTTGAGACAGTGCCCATAAGGTAATTGATCGAGTTCCTGAACGGCAAAATGCTAGTACAGGTTTCTGGGATTTTTGATAAAGTGACTTAAATTCAATTGCTTGTTCATCTGTCACCCGCCCACTTACAACAGGTAAATATTCCAATTGAATCCCATATCGTATTGCAGCTTCTTGGATCTCAATGATATTTGGCTGGTCGACACCTTCACCATCAGGGCGATTACAAATAATCGTTTTGATTCCCTTGGCTGCAATTTCAACCAAATCAGATTGATTGATCTGCGCAGATACCCAAAATTCAGGGTTAACTTGTTTTAAGTCACTCACAATTTTCCCCTTATTTCCCACACGCTTTATTGGCAGGCAGGGCTATATCAATCTTTTTAGGATATGGCAGATCAAGATTTTTCATAATTTCTACAAAATCTTGTTTGCTACGTCCATGACCTAAACGAGAGTTCGATTCACGTTCATGCCCTACAGTTGAAGACAAACGACCTTTATAATCATGTCCCGGGTAAACGATCGTGTCGTCGGGTAAAGTGAATATCTGTTGGTGGATACTATCGTATAAGGTCTCAGCATTTCCTTCTTGGAAATCAGTTCGACCACAACCATCTATCAGTAATGCATCGCCTGTAAACACCATATTGTCAATAACATAGCTTGTGCAGGCATTAGTATGTCCGGGGGTATAACGTGCTTCTATTAAGAATTCACCAACACGTATCGCGCTGCGGTCAGTGATAAAAATATCGCCGCAATCTACACCAGAATTACGATGTAAAACTGTTTTACAGCCAAAACGTGCTCTGAGTAAATTTGCAGCCGTAACGTGATCTGCATGAACATGCGTATCTAAGCTGTAAACTAACTTGAGATTTAACTGATTCAGCATTTGTTCATAACTTTCTATTTCAGAAGCAACTGGATCAATCAGTACCGCTTCACGTGTTTGTTCAGATGCAACCAAATAAGTATAAGTTGAACTTTCTTTTTCAAAAAATTGATGGAATATCATTTCAATTTGTCTCGATATGCTTGGTTATATTCTTATTTTGCAAACTAAGTGCCAACTTTATGCATTATAAATTATATTCAAATAAAACAATATATTAATTAATAATATTTAATTTTAAACAAAATCACCATTTCATTAATGTTGCACAATATGTTTCAATTGTTTCAAATGAAAAACATGCGATGAAACGTCATGCGCCAAGCGATTGATTTTTATACTCAAGCTGATTTAGAGAGCTTTTTGTTTAAATTGCAAACCCTAATGTTAGATAGTTCCCTTCTTATCTTAGAACAATCTAAGCAGCGCTTTGTGTATGAATTGAACGATAAAAAAATCAATAATTCGTTATTTCAAACTTTAAAAAAAACAATACAACATCATGAGCTTGAAATCGGACGACATATGATTAGTGATGCAGCTCAATCCATTGAGCTGTTTTGCCATCGTCATCCCATTAGAATTATCGATCAGCACTTTGAGGGAACCTTATATTTATTACAATCCACTCAAGTTATACAGAAAATAAAACAAGATCAAAACATCACAACTTTAGAACAGACTTTTCATAGCCATTCACCAGAAATGCAACGCATGTTTTCCATTATTCAACGTGTTGCAGTTACAGAGTTCCCAGTTCTAGTTCGCGGTGAATCTGGTAGTGGAAAAGAACTGGTTGCGCAGGCTATTCATGATCATAGTCAGCGGAAAAATAACGTATTTATTGCCATTAACTGTGCAGCTTTAAATGCCAATATTCTGGAAAGTGAATTATTTGGTCATGTAAAGGGTGCGTTTACAGGGGCGATTCGAGAACATAAAGGCGTATTTGAACGTGCTGCTGGCGGAACACTTTTTTTAGATGAAATAGCTGAAATTCCATTAGAACTTCAAGCAAAATTATTAAGAGTTCTTGAGACTGGTGAATTTACACCTTTAGGTGGAGAAAAATCGATTAGAGCGAACGTTCGTATTATCACTGCTACTCATCGAGCGTTACGAGAAGAAGCTCGTCTGGGCCGCTTCCGCCAAGATTTATTGTATCGACTGCGTGTGATTCCAATTTTTGTTCCACCACTCCGTGATCGTAAGCAAGATATTCCATATATTGCAGATTATATTTTATCTGAACAACAAAATGTTTTTAGTACATCGACTAAATTATCTAAGTCAGCATTACAAATCTTAATGCAATATGATTGGCCCGGAAATGTCCGTGAATTAAAAAATACGCTCCTTTATGCACTGACCATGGCAAACGAAAAATCTGAAATAGATGTTTGCGATTTACCTGATGAAATTATTGATAAGCAACATATTCCGCCGTCAAACTCAATCATTGAAGATGAACCATTACTGATCTCGGATAAAATCAATAAAGAAACGATACGGAAAGCATTAATTCAATACCAAAATGATCTTTCACTCGCAGCAAAAGCACTGAATATTAGTCGAACCACACTTTGGCGCTATCGTAAAAAATTTAATTTATAAAAAATAAAAAAGCGAGACTTGGATATCTCGCTTTTTTATTGACCACCTTATCTAACTTTTCAAATGAGGGTTTTCAAGAGGCAAGTCATTTTCTAAATGCTGATCAAATATATCAGTCAGCATACTATCGTAGCGTTTAGCGTTATATTTTAAAAGCTGTTCCGCTTCATTTGCAGTAATAAAACCCACTGCAACGGCATCTGTAATATGTTCCTCAAAAGTCAACCCTTTAAACTGATCTTTCGATTCAGCTTTTTTAAACTTATCCCAAAGCGGCTGCAAGCTTAGCAACATTTGGAAGGTTGATTCCATGCGCCCCATCACATCTGTTTCATCGGTTGTGTAATAAACATGTTTTTTCAATTCCGCTCTAAAAGAATTCTCTTTTAGCAGTAATTGAGCAACTTGTTGTTTAAGTTCATCTGATGGCTTAGTGACTGGTCGACCAAATGGGAAACTGATTAATTTCACCAATATCGCAGCAATTTTCACAGGGAAATTTTCATAGAATCCAAAGAATGCTTCCTGAGCATTATAGAGAGCCTTATTTAATGCTAATTCTGCATGTTTTTGATCCGACTCAGTTCTTTGTCCATGCTCATAATAATTAAGAATCGCTGTTGCAATAAATAAATGGGCATGAATATCCGCTAAACGACCCGAAAGCATTTCCTTACGTTTTAAATCCCCAGCCAATATTCCCAATGCCATGTCTGCCGTCAAAGCAAAATCAGCACTCATCCGATTGATGATTGCATAATATGGTTTTGAGAAATCATCAGCTGCTGAAGAGCCCTGTTTACTGCCCCCTGTGAGACCAAATGCGAGCGCTTTCGCAGCACGATTAAAAGTATAAGCAAGATGTTTGAATAACAAGGTATTGAATTTTTTTAGAGCACTCGCTTTATCATCTGATTGCAATAATTGCAGTTCTTCAAATAAATACGGATGGCATCTCATGGAACCTTGACCGAAAATCATTAAAGAACGCGTAAGAATATTTGCCCCTTCTACCGTAATTGCAACAGGTATGGATTGATAAGTTAAAGCCAGAAAATTACGTGGCCCTAGCTGAATCGCACGCCCACCAACGACATCCATACCATGATTAATCACTTTTCTCATGGTTTCAGTCGCATAATATTTTGCCATAGCTGTCATAACGGCTGGAGTACCGCCCTGATTCAAACCACAAGTCACCATATATCTAAATGACTCAAGCATATAGGCATCACTGGCAATATCACTGGTTGCCTCTTGCACACCTTCAAAATGCCCAACTGACACTTTAAACTGTTGTCGAACGCTAGCAAATGCACCCACTAAAAGGTAACTCATCTCACCCGCAGCGGTCGCCAATGCTGGTAAAGAAATACCACGACCAACGCCTAGACATTCCATCAACATGCGCCAACCTTTACCTGCATTTTGTTGACCACCAATAATCCAGTCGATTGGAATAAAAATGTCTGTTCCTTCCACAGTTCCATTCATAAATGGCGCACCGGGATTATGGCGTGCACCTATTTTTATCCCTTCATGACTTGCAGGTATTAATGCACAGGTAATTCCGTATTCGCTTTTACTTTTATCACCTAATAGACTATCTGGATCGTACAACTTAAACGCCAAACCAATTACCGTTGCAATGGGTGCAAGTGTAATCCATCGTTTAGAAAAGTTCATTTTTAGACCAAGAACTTCTTGTCCTTGATAAGACCCATAACAGACTATACCTGTGTCTGGAATCGCTCCCGCATCAGAACCAGCTTCTGGACTGGTTAAGCCAAAACAAGGGATTTCTGTACCATTTGCTAAGCCGGGTAAATATCGTTGTTTCTGTGCAGTTGTACCGTAATGTAATAATAGTTCACCGGGACCAAGCGAGTTGGGCACCATACAACTCACTGCCGCAGTCAATGAACGTGATGCTATCTTGCTCATAATGCGGCTTTGAGCAAATGCTGAAAATTCTTTTCCCCCAAATGATTTTGGAATGATTAGTCCTAAAAAACCTTTATCTTTAATAAACTGCCAAACTTCAGGAGGTAAATTTTTATCTTTGTGGTGAATTTTCCATTCATCAAGCATGGCGCAAAGTCGTTGAACTTCATTGTCTACAAAAGATTGTTCTTCTACAGAAAGTTTTGGATAAGGATATTGATCGAACTTTTGCCAATCAGGCGCTCCCATAAATAATTCTTTTTCCCACCAACTTGTACCTGCTTCCAAAGCCTCTCTTTCTGTAATACTCATGCTAGGCATCGCTTTGGAAAGAATATTAAATGCAGGTTTAGCAATTAACGCTTCACGTAATGGTGCGACAAGTAAAATAATACTCATTAAAATGATGGGAATACCAACCACTAAACTCCAAGGTGTAATAAAAATCGCGCAGAAAATGGCAGTGGCGATAGCAACAATACTACCAATTGTTCGATTGAGTTCGAAATAAAATACAGCCCACAACACAACAAACTGAATCAACAAGCTAAGCAATATCAATACGAGAGTCATAGTTACTCCTTTGCCTTTAACTTGAACTGAGAAAAATGATTTATTTGAATTACTTCATGTTTGAACTTAGATGGAAATAAGTGAAAAAAGCGTGAATTTTTATTCTACAGATTGGATTGATTTTTTTTAAATTCGCTACCAAACATTACACAACCGCATCAAGATAAAACCTATTTATTAAAATAATTATTAAATAACAAATGATTAAATATTGAATTTTACCGTTTTATAAAGAAAATCAGGTAAGCCCATAATATAAATTTTAGCTTACCTAATAGAACTACGACTTATTAGACCAACGATTCGCAATTACACCACAGACCATTAATTGGATTTGATGAAAAATCATAATCGGCAATACAATCATACCTAAAGGCTGACCAATAAACAGAATTTGCGCCATTGGCACGCCACTCGCTAGCGTTTTTTTAGAGCTACAAAAGAAAATCGTAACTTGATCTGCCTGATTAAAACCCAACCATTTTGGTAAATACAAAGCAAGTAACATTACAATAGTAAGCAAAACTGAGCATGCAAGTACTAAATACAGCAAAGCTAATCCACTGATTTGATGCCATAAGCCTGCAACTACAGCACTGCTAAAGGCACCGAAAACTACCATTAAGATTGATCCTTGATCGAAAGCTTTCACTAAGCTTGGTAATTTGATCATATAAGGAAAAACATAAGGGCGAAGTAACTGACCTAGAACAAATGGAACCAATAGTAACAAGGTAATTTGAACAATCGATTGCGTAGGATCAAAGCCATGTTGGCTTTGGCCTAAGATAAAATAACTCACTAAGATTGGCGTAATAAACATCCCAATGATATTGGAGAATGATGCACTACAAACTGCCCCTGCAACATTCCCTTTTGCAATCGACGTAAATGCAATTGAAGATTGTACTGTTGAGGGTAAGAAGCACATAAATAAGAAGCCCCAGTACAACTGTTGCCCAAGAAGTGGCTCCAAAACAGGTTTAGCTAAAAGCCCAATTGCAGGAAAAATCACAAAAGTAAAAGCAAAAACCAATGCATGCATTTTCCAATGCAGCATTCCCTGTACAACGGCTTCACGCGACAACTTGGCGCCGTGTAAAAAAAATAATATAGCAATCGCAACTGTCGTTAGGATATTGAAGTAATGTGCAACCTGTCCTGAAACTGGCAAAAAAGTCGCTAGCAGTACCATTGCTATCAATAATATTGTGAAACGATCTAGCGCCAAGAGCTTTAACATAACTTTTCCCAATCTGTTCACTAATAACGAAACAGCCCAACATGAGGTTATTGACCATTTGATCAAAACATCATACTGAGCTGTATAAATAAAGCTAGGGCTTTAAATTAGAAATTGTAGATCAAGATACGAAATTAATTATTACGAGCATTTTGATCTTGTTGAATCAATTCAACTTTATAACCATCTGGATCTTCAACAAAAGCGATCACCGTGACACCACCTTTCATTGGGCCGGCTTCACGTACTACTTTTCCACCACGTGCTTTGATTTCTTCACATGCTTTATAAGCATCATCTACGCCAATCGCGATATGACCATAGGCATTGCCTAAATCATAGCTAGCTGTATCCCAGTTATGAGTCAGCTCAAGCACAGTGTTGTTTTCTTCATCACCATAGCCCACGAAAGCCAAAGTAAAACGTCCCTCTTCATAATCACGTTGACGTAGTAATTTCATACCAAGTACCTCAGTGTAGAACTTTAAAGATTGTTCTAAATTACCTACTCGTAACATCGTATGTAACATGCGCATATTTATTCACCTGTCTGTTGAGTTGTTTGGTTTTCATGGTCACGCAATAGTTTCGCAACCCAAACCACAAGAATCAAAATTGGAATTCCAATTAAAGTCGTCATTAAAAAGAAATTTGGGTAGCCAATATTACTCACAATCGTTCCTGAATACCCCCCCAATAATTTGGGTGTGAGCGTCATTAAAGAACTAAAAATCGCATATTGAACCGCAGTAAATGAAACACTCGTTAAGCTAGATAAAAAGGCAATAAATGCAGCACCTGCTAAACCTGAAGCTAAATTATCTACAATAATGGCAAAATAGAGCCACAATGAGCTATAGCCTTTTATCACTTTGCCGGAAAGTTCTATTGTGCCTGACTGGCTTGGATCGACCACAGCAATTGGCTGAATATCGACATCGAGTGCGGTTTCAGCATGTGATGCAGTATTGATACGGTATGATTTTGTTGCAAATAACTGACTTGCATTGTTATTTTTTAAATTAACAAAAGCTTTAATGGTTTTAGTGGGAGATGCTTGTAATAGCTTTCCATCTATAGCACCAGTAAATATTCCTTTATCATCCACTTTCGCAGCAAACTCTTGATTATCTAATTTAAGGATAACAGGCTTATCCCCATCTAAGTCTTCACTTTTAAGCCCTGCTAATTGCCCTTTAACGACTAGACTTTGTTTCAACTCTTTTTCCGTTAATTGATCATCACCGCTGATAGGTAATAATTGAATCTGAGCGTACTGGGCATTTACTAAATATGGTATTGCAAGAGTTACATTGGTATCGCTCTGATTTTGGTACTGAGTACTTACCTGTACCGAATTTGCTTTTGCTAAGACATCATTCGGCACTTGTAATTTCCAATATCCAACATCATCGGTTTGCACTTGATAATGTTTATTTCCAACCTGAATCTCAACTGGAGCCAGTGGTTTTCCTGATTTGACCAAGCCAATAAAGATTAAATTGGTTGAACTGGCCAACACTGCACCCACAAACATGAGTTTCATAATGTTCATGCGCTGCGCTAATAAACCACCGAGAAAACCACCAACTAAACTAAAGATTACACCATAAATTTTCACAGCCTCAGCAATTTGTTCTTTACTGAAATTTAAATCTTGATAGAACACATTGGAAATCACTCCTGCAATAATGTCTGAGATGCGGAAAAAACCAATCAGCAGCAAAAGAACTAAGGCAAGTTTAATACCGTAACGTTTGAAGAAATCTAAAATTGGGGCAACCCAAGTTTCTTTAGCCATTTGTTGATTCACGACGCCAGTTTTAACTAAACCAAAACCAACGAATAAAGCTGTGGCTGTAGCAGTTAAAAAGCGCAGGGCTTCTAAACCAAATAAAGCTGCGGTGTCTTTAATATTTACGGCTTTGGCGGTAGCATCTGTTACATTCCCAGAGTAAATATAACTGACAACAAAAGTTGCAACAGCAATAAAGAATACAAAGACTAAGCGATAGTAATCTGTAGTTTTATAATGTTTATAAACACGATTTACTTGAGGTTCACGAATGCATAAAGTTGTAATAATACCAACCACCATGACTGCTGCCATGGTTAAATAAGTATATTTCCATGCTTCATAGATATAATTGCCTTTAGCTGTACCTAAATAAGCAGCAAGAAATAAAGCCCCTGCACCCGCCACGATCATCCCAATACGATAACCTGCGTTATAAGTTGAAGCTAAAACCGTTTGCATCTCACTTTCGGCAAGTTCAATACGATAAGCATCGATGACAATATCTTGAGTCGCTGCCGAGAATCCTAATAAAACAGCACCAACTGCCATTTGAATTAAATAGCTTTGTCCAAGTGCTGGGTCGGAAAATGCCATAATACAAATTGCACATATAATCAAAGACTGTGCAATCAACAACCAAGCACGACGGCGACCTAAACTCTTCGTTAATAATGGAACAGGCAATTCATCAATCAATGGTGCCCAAACGAATTTAAAAGAGTAACCTAATGCCGCCCAACTAAAAAATGTCACAGCACTTTTATCAATTCCTGCCTCACCTAACCATAAAGACAAGCTAGAAAAAATCAATAAAATGGGTATCCCTGCCGAGAAACCAAGAAATAGCATAATCAGTGCACGGCGATCTAAAAAAGCTTTAAATGCGGATGCCCACCCAGTGGCTTGAGTTGTCATTGGTTATTATTTTCCATGAACATGCGTGAATGTGCCTATTCAATCGTTTCTTGCTCTTGCTTGCAAGTTGCTTTATGCAACCATTGTTTTGTTTTGTCGATAAAAAACACAAGTTCGCTTGATCTTTAGACCTAAAACTGTATACCTTTAATTACTTAACTTTCGTTTCTTTGTTGGATAGCAATAGTGACCCAAAAACTTGATCAAATGACTGCAACAACTTTATCTTCAACACCAACAAACACGACTACAGCGAAAATCAATTCTTTACCAAGCGCCTTTGAGCAGACGGATATTCAAACGACACTTAAGAAAACAGCACTAACCCCTGAACAACTCACGCATATTCTAAATTTAGCTGAGATTCCGAGTTCAACTAAACGTATCAAACCCCTCAATAACTTTCTTGGGCAAGATCGTGCACGTGCTTCAGTAGAAGCTGGTATTTCCTTACCATACTCTGGCTATAATATTTTTGCAGTCGGCACAGCGGGTCTCGGCAAACGTACCATGATTAAACGGTTGCTTCAGCAACACGCTAAAAGCATGCCTACGCCAAACGATTGGGTTTATGTCAATAACTTCAAAAATCCAAGACAACCCATTGCACTACGTTTTCCTGCAGGACAAGGTACAAAATTTCAAAATGCTTTACAGCAAACATGGCAAATCATTCTAAAACAATTGGAACGTCGTTTTAGTGCTGAAAGCTATCACAATCGCATTGAACGCATTCGTCAAGATACAGGTGACGTCCAACAGCAAGCTTTAATAGAACTCACTAAAGAAGGACAAGAACTTGATTTAAAGTTGATTTCTCGTGATGACAAACACGTGTTTATTCCAATGCAGCTCATAGAAAATGAATATCAAGAATTAACAAAAAATGATCTTGATGCGCTAAGCAGCAAAGAACGTGCTGAAATCACATCCAACATGCGTTATATGGAGAAAAAACTAGAGCGTTTAGGGTTACATCTTGGTGATTTAGAAGATGATGCTCGTGATCAAGTATCAATTTTAAACCGCGAAATTGCCACTCAAGTGGTTACACCACGTATGGAGTCGATTTTAAATAAAAACAAAGAAGTAAAAGGTCTCGACTTATACCTAAAACATTATGCTGAAGATATTATTGATAATGTTGAGCTGATTTTAGAACAAGAAGAAGATGATTTTACGCCTGCTTTATTTAATCGTGTTCCATCACGTTATCAAGCTAATGTAATTATTGCCAATAAGCCAAATAGCGGTGCTCCAGTTATTTTTGAAGATTTTCCAACGCACTACAATTTATTGGGTCATGTTGAGCAACTTACACATAATGGTACGATTACCACCGACTTTACCTTAATTCGCCCAGGGTCTTTGCATCAAGCCAACGGTGGCTTCTTAATGCTTGAAGCAGAGCAATTGCTTGAACAGCCTTATGCATGGCAAGGTTTAAAACGTGCATTGAAGTCAGGTCAGCTCAAACTTTCTTCGTTAGAACATATGCTAACATTAACAGGCAGCATTTCGATTGAGCCCGCTTCTGTTCCTTTAGATATCAAAGTTGTTTTATTGGCAGAACCTGAAATTTACTATGAAATTTTAGAAGTTGAACCAGAATTAGGCAGTGTCTTTAAAATTCGCGCAGATTTTACTGATACCTTGCAGCGTAATAACAGCAATGAACAGGCCTACATGCAATTGATTGCAGACTATGTTCAAGCCGATAAATTGCTTCCATTTGATCGTTCAGCGCTCGCCGCTTTACTCACCGACTCTAGTCGTCAAGCAGAAGATCAAAGCTCTCTCTCACTTCATGCTTCTACCTTAGGTGATTTAATTCGAGAAGCGCATCACCATGCCTTTAAAGCTGATGACAAAATCGTCACTGATCAGCATGTCAACCAAGCATTACATCATCGTCAATATCGCTTAGGCTATTTAAGAGAGTTATATTGGCAAGATCTTTCGCGTGGAACACAATTGATTGAAACCTCAGGCCATCGTCTCGGTCAGATCAATGCCCTCTCAGTGATTCATTATGCTGATGTCGAATTTGGATTACCATCGCGTCTAACAGCTTCTGTCTATCAAGGTGGCGGTGATATTTTAGATATTGAACGCAGTGTCGAGTTAGGCGGCTCGCTTCATGCCAAAGGCGTGTTGCTCATGTCAAGCTTTTTAAAAGCACACTTTGGCCGTGAACAAATCTTACATTTCTCCGCAGCATTAGCGTTTGAGCAAAGCTATGGGCAAGTGGATGGTGATAGTGCCACGGTTGCAGAACTTTCAGCTTTAATTTCTGCCATTTCTCAAATTCCAATTGACCAATCATGGGCGATTACAGGTTCTATGAACCAACTTGGTCAAGTACAACCAATTGGTGGAGTGAATGCAAAAATCGAAGGTTTCTACGATGCATGTAAACTTCAAGGCTTAACAGGCAAACAAGGCGTCATTATTCCCCGTCAAAACATGCAACATTTGATGCTACGTCAAGATGTAATTGAAGCGGTTCAAGCAGGTCAGTTCCATGTCCATGCGATTGAAACTATTGATCAAGCCTTAGAAATTCTAATGGCTCGTCCAGTGGGTACACTGGATAAGAAAGGTCGATATAGTAAAAATTCAATCTATGCAGCCGTTATGGAACAACTTGAGTATTGGCAAGCAATTGAGGACGGCGAAGCTGTTGAAGATGATGAACCTAAGAAAAAGAAAAAGCGAAAAAAGACCAAAAAAGCTGAAACTGAGACAAAATCTTCAGAAGAATCTACTGTTGAAGCTAAAAGCTTAAAATCACTTCGTAAGAAGAATAGGTAAAATGAAAAGGCCATGTTTTTAAATAAACATGGCCTTTTTCTTAGGCTACACCCTGTAGAGATCGCCCACCAGGTAATTGAGCGAAATATTGTTTTAATGCATCAATACAACGATGCACTTTCATTGGGTATTGTTCACGCTTGGAAGTTAAAGCATGAAGTGTATATGCAGGAAGTTGCCAATCAGGTAGAACTTCAACCAAAGAACCATTAATCAGTTCTTTTTGAATGTCCATATATAGAATACGTGCAATACCATGCCCCTGCTGGCACAAGGATTTAGCAACAAAAACATTGTTTGTGCCTAAGCGTGTTTTCATATCAACATTGACAATTTCACCACTCAAACCATGGCGGAAGGCAAAATGTTGATAATTTTGCATCAAGGTAACAGGTAATAATTCGTGATTTCGTAAATCTTCTGGACGAGTAATAGGTGATGCTTGATTGAGATAACTTGGCGATGCAACGAGAACCTGATCAACTCTCGCTAAAGGTACTGCGGTGAGCTGATGATCATCAACACGCAGGCTCATCCGTATTGCGATATCAATCCGCTCTTCAATCAAATCAATATAACGATGGTCTGCTTCAAAATGAATTGCTAGACCTTTATGTGCTGACATCCAATGAGATAGTGCTGGAATGACATGCAAGGCACCTAATTCAGGTGTCGTCGCAATACGTAAATCTCCAACAAGATCGTCGCGCAGTTCATTGATACGAATTTTGCCACGTTCAGCGGCAGCCAACATTTCTTGACAACTGAGAAAAAATGCTTGTCCTGCTTCTGTAAGACTGAGTTTTCGAGTAGAACGATGAAGTAAAGTGACATCCATTTCATGTTCTAAAGAACGAATTTGTTGACTGACTGCACTTGTTGTAATTCCTAATTCTCGTGCTGCACCACTAAAAGAACTTTTTTCAACAACGCAAGCGAAGACCCCCATTGCACGCAATTGATCTAGCATAGACTTCCCTCTTAATTTATTAAAATATGCTTATTGTTCTAATTAAAGCAATCTCAATAAGTATACAGGGAAGTCTACCCTTAAACTAGCGATTATTAATAATTTATTGAAAGATTATTAATTAGGCTATTTTAGTTTGGTAAAACTGTCATTGGATTCACAGGCTTACCATCTAAACGAACTTGGAACTCAAGCATGATACGTGAAGCACCTGAAGAACCCATTTCTGCAATTTTTTGACCAGCAGTCACATTATCCCCACTCTTGACTAACATCTTACTGTTATGTGCATACGCCGTAATATAACCATCAATATGCTTAATCAAGACTAGATTGCCATATTCTTTTAAACCATCAGCAGCATAAACGACTTGCCCATTTGCAGCAGCAAAAATTGGATCACCTTCATTGCCACCGTAACGTGTTCCTTTGACATTATTTGCCAAATTGAAACTTTGAATGATCGCTCCATTTGATGGTTTTACCCAGCGTAAACTCGAAGCAAGCGTCGTTGAAGACGGTGTAACAGGATTTGCTAGAATAACAGCTTTTGGTATAACAGGCTGTGTCTTAGGAACAACAGGTTGTTGTGTTGGTAAGTTAATCGTTTGACGTTGAATCGGCGTGGTTTGTACCACCGCTTGTGTAGATGTAGTTCGTTGTGCAACAGAACCTTTTAACCGTAATGATTGATTGACATAAATACGATAAGGCGGCGCAATATCATTCAGCGCAGCAACATCTAAATAATTCAATCCATAACGATTTGAAATTGCACTCAGCGTATCGCCTGAACGTACTGTGTAATAATTGGGTGCTTGCTGTACATAACGATTACCACCTTTTGCTTGTGGTTTTGATGCACAACCTGTAACGACGACAATGCTTGTTACTGCCATAGACAACACGATTGTTTTAATCATTTTTCGTGATAGAAAAATCGAGACATGGTTTAAATGCATCTTCGCCCTCATCGAAAAAACCTTAATTTATTTGCGCCTAAGAGTACCAAAAAAGTGAGAAAAAACGAGTTCTCACTTTCTATATTCACAAAGTTATAACATAGCCACTGCTAACCATTTACATGAAGATGTAAATTGTCGAGTACAGCATAATTAGTTGCATCCATTTGAATCGGCGTGATACTGACATAACCGTTTGCCACAGCAAAGAAATCAGACTGAATATGACTTGAAGCGGATGGAGGTTCTGTAACCGCCTCACCAGCTAAACCAATCCAATAGACTTGGCGACCACGTGGATCAACATGGCTACTAATTGGTTTGGATTGTGCTCTACGACCTTGATAGGTGATTTGTGTCCCTTTAATTTGCTCGACATCAGGAATATTAATATTAAAAATATGACGGGGCGGCAAAATTGGTAGCCCATTCGCAATAAAATCATGAACCCATTGTGCAGCTTTCGCATAATGCTCTGGATGTTCATAGGAACGTACATTTGAACCTGCTAATGAAACTGCGATTGCAGGATGTTTCATTAGGCGACCTTCAAATGCAGCACCAACCGTACCTGAATATAGAACATCATCGCCGAGGTTTGCGCCACTATTAATACCGCTTACAACGAGATCAAACTCAAAATCAAATAGACCATTCATCGACAGATAAACACAATCTGCAGGCGTTCCATTCACAGCCCAAACATCTTCTGCAATCTGAACGGGTCGTAACGGTCGATCTAATGTCAACGCACTTGAATAACCACTCCGCTCACTTTCAGGTGCGACGACGACGATGCGTCCTAACGGTTTTAATGCTTGCGCTAAGGCCTGTAGTCCTGGTGCGAATACACCATCATCATTGGCGATTAAAATATTCACTAAGATCCTATCTCTTCAAATGTTACTACGTAGTTTTTTCAATTGAATTATTCAATGAATTATATATATTTGTAACTTCATAGTATTAGAAATTTATGCGGCCATGAGACATTTATCGACTTTTATCCGTGTTTTAGGGGTAAGTTTTTCGCTTCTAACAGCACCAGCAATTTTTGCTGACACAACGGTTTCAGCTAAAGAAGCAGATGCACTCATCAAAGATGATATTGCAAATGCACAAGTTCTTATTGAGATGTGTCCGAGTTTAATCGGAAAAAATGCTAAATTTGATCAAAACATCAAAAAAATGGTGAGCTCATATTTAAGTAATTATTCTGACAAATCAGCTTCACTTGAAAGTTTACAAAAAGATGGTGAATTTCAATCTTTGTTGAAAGATGCTCGCGAAGCTGCAAAAGAAGTTGAAAAACCAGAACAAAAGTCTGTATGTGACGATGTATTAAATTTTGAAGGCTAATACGCCATTAAAATTTGAAAGCGTTTTCAAATTTAAGATTTGAAAACGCTTCCGTTTAATTTCCTACAGCAAACATACAATCTACTGATATTTTTATGCTATAAGCTATTCAAATTCTTTAAGTCTTGTTTCTGAGTTTGAGTTCTTATGAAGAAAAATGTTTTCAAAACACTAGGTTTATCATTTCTCATTACTTCTAGTCTTTTCACAACAACTGTATTTGCAGCAGAAAAAAAATCTGAAACTGAAAAAATTGAAGTTACACCGACGTCTGAAGGCGTGACTCCTCAAGAACTTGCTGCGATTTATGTATTGTCAGAAATCTGCCCAGATTTAATTGGCAAAGATCTAAAATTTAATAAAGCATATGACAACCTCGTCAAATCATACTTATCAAATGAACCAAATGCTGTAGAGATCCTGAATAAACGTGCTAAAACCAAAGAGTTCCAAGCTCCTCTTGCTGAAGCGCGTAAAGATGCGAAGGCTGCATCTGAAGATGATAATCGTCAAATTTGCGATGATGTTCGGAATTATTATTCCAAGTAACTGATTAGTTACAATACTGCATGAAAAAGCCGACTTCTGCCGTAGAAGTCGGCTTTGCTTTATCCTAAAATGCTAGGCTCATCTGCTTCATACAAGATATTGGAACACCTAGAATGACTCAAAAAAGCGCTCTTGCTGCATTATTACTTTTGCCAAGCCTTTCATATGCAGCGACTGTCCTACCGTCTCCACCAGAATTAAATAATAAATCCTATGTATTGATGGATTACGAGACAGGACAAATCCTTGCTGCAAAAAACGAAAATGAAAAACTTGCACCCGCTTCTATGACTAAAATGATGACAAGCTACATCATAGAACAAAAACTTTTAAAGGGTGAATTAACTGAAAATGAACAAGTACGTATGAATGAATCTGCATGGTGTCGTGGTACCAGTGCTGAATCATGTATGTATGTTCCATTAAATGGCACAGCAACCGTATTAGAAATGTTGCGTGGTATTATTATCCAGTCAGGAAATGATGCTTCTAAAGCAATGGCTGAACACATTGCAGGTAATGAAGGCACATTTGCCCATATGATGAACCAAGAAGCAAAACGTGTTGGTATGGTGAATACACATTTCATCAATTCAACAGGTATGCCTGCTGAAGGTCATTACTCAACAGCTAAAGATATGGCTGTTCTTGCTCAACACATTATCAAAGATAGCTCTAAATACTACCCGATCTATTCAGAAAAGGAATTTACGTTTAATGGTATTAAGCAAGGCAACCGTAATGCATTGCTTTATACAGATCCAAGCGTTGACGGTTTGAAAACAGGTCATACGGATGAGGCTGGTTACTGCTTAACCACGTCAAGTAAACGTGGTCCAATGCGTTTGATTTCAGTCATCTTCGGTACGCCAAGCATGAATGAACGTGCTGGACAGACTCGGACATTATTAGCATGGGGCTTTGCAAACTTCGAAACTGCAAATGTACAACCTGCTAACCAAGTACTTGCTAAAGCAAAAGTATGGTTTGGTAAAGAAGATAATGTTCAAATTGGTCTTGCTGAAAACTTCAACGTAACCATGCCTAAAGGTCAAGCGGACAAAATCAAAACTCAACTTGTAGTTCAACCTAAATTGAATGCGCCTTTAGCCAAAGGTCAAGTTGTGGGTAAATTAGTAGCAAGCCTTGATGGTAAAGTCATTGCAGAGAAACCACTTGTTGCATTAAAACCTGTTGAAGAAGCAAGCTTCTTTGCTCGTCTAATTGACCATATCAAGATGTTCTTTAGTAATTTATTCTAATTTTAGAATAGACTAATTAAGCATTCATGCTCTTGGGCATGAATGCTTTTTTATTTTATAATTCATCTATATTTGATATTGATCATACTCATGGCTAAGAACATTCGCCCTTATCTCGACCAAGAACCTAATATTGACTCAAGCTGTTATGTGGATGACATGTCTGTCATTATCGGTGATGTCAAATTAGCAGAAAACGTTTCAGTTTGGCCTTTTGCCGTAATTCGCGGTGATGTGAATTCGATTCAAATTGGCAAAAACAGTAATGTGCAAGATCACTGTATGTTGCATGTCAGTCATAAAAACCAATCGAAACCAAATGGTTCTCCGCTGGTCATTGGAGAGGATGTGACGGTTGGGCATCATGTAACTTTGCATGGTTGTACCATTGGTAATCGTGTCCTGATCGGGATTAATACCGTTGTTTTAGATGACGTGATTATCGAAGATAATGTGATGATTGGTGCTGGTAGTCTTGTTCCACCACGTAAAGTGTTAAAAAGCGGTTATCTTTATGTCGGTAGCCCTGTGCAACAAGTTCGTGCGCTGACTGAAAAAGAAATGGAGTTTCTACCTTACTCGGCACGTCATTATGTGAAAGTGAAGGATAATTATAAGAATAGCGAAGCCTAGCTTCGTTATTATTTTTCAATCCTTTATGCATAAAAAAAATAATAAACTTTTAGAGATATCTAATGAACACTGATCATCCACATGATTGCCCTACTCAGGATGCACTCATTAATACAACTAAGCTCAATATTGAAAAGCACGGACTGCAAATTATAGGAATTAGTGCAACAGACTATTTACCTTCTTTTAGTTATAGTATCGGTTTATATGAAAGCTATCAGCATCCTGAAATTATATGCTTTGGGTTACCAACGGACTTGGCACATACCATCATCAATGATGTCGCCAATCTGATCAAAAATGGAGAAACAATTGCTCTCAATCAAGAGTATGGCGATCAAATTTTTAAAGAAACTCGTGCTCAATTTTTGCATGTAGATGTTAAAAATATTGAAGATTATTTTGGTGCTGCTTTAAATTACTATCAACACGACAATTTTTCCGCTTTGCAATTAGTTTGGGCAGATCGTAATAATAAATTGCCTTGGGAAGATGGATTTGAGGAAAAACTCATTTATGATCAACCACTCTTAGATCGAAATGCTGATTTTAAGTTCAGAGAGGCGAAAAACCTTGGTATTTTTACCACTCGGCAATGGTTAGAGCATAATCAAGCAATCTTACGTGTTGTTCATGATACCGATGGAGATTGGCAGTTTTTAACTGGTGATCAAGAACCTGATGATATTCGTCTCGTTGCTTTGGAACAAATGATATTAAGAGATCCAACTCTGAATGAGGTATTCGATCTGGAATACAATCAAGCAGCAGAAAGAGACGTTAAGGGTGGTAAATGGAAAATATCAAATCTTGAAGATTATAAAGATATATAAGGCAATTATTTTGTCTAGAAATCTGACCATAGCCAAAAACTCTCAAATTTTGTAGAATACGTTTTTTAAAACCATGTTGCTTTCTATGACCGCTTGGACACCTCATGTCACAGTCGCCACTGTAGTCGAAAAAGACGGACGTTTTCTGTTTGTTGAAGAACACAGCGAAGGCTTTGTACATACCGTGTTTAATCAACCTGCGGGACATGTAGAATGTGGTGAAACCATTATCGAAGCAGCCATCCGTGAGACCTTAGAAGAAACAGGTCATCATGTTGAAATTGATCATCTACTCGGTATTTATACCTATACTCCACCAATGTTTCCTGATCGTACCTATTACCGTTTTTGCTTTTTAGCACATGTCACGTCAGTTGAAGAAAATGCTCAACTGGATACAGGTATTGTTGATACAGTATGGATGAACTTAGATGAGCTACAAGAATCAGCACGTGCGCGTAGCCCATTGGTTTTAAAAGTAATTGAAGATGCCCTTGCTGGCAAAAAATATCCCTTATCGCTCATTTATGAGCACCCTTTCTCTCCCTCATTAACTTCTCATTTGGACGCTTAATTAGATGCAACAACGTGTCATCGTCGGTATGTCTGGTGGTGTAGACTCCTCTGTTTCTGCCGCATTATTACTTCAACAAGGATATCAAGTTGAAGGTCTTTTCATGAAAAACTGGGAAGAAGATGATGGTACGGAATACTGCACAGCACTTGAAGACTTAGCCGATGCACAAGCCGTTGCAGACAAAATTGGTATCAAGCTGCACACTGCCAACTTTGCAATGGAATATTGGGATCGTGTGTTTGAACACTTCTTGGCTGAATATGCTGCGGGTCGCACACCAAACCCAGATATCTTGTGTAATAAAGAAATTAAATTCCGTGCCTTCCTCGATCATGCCATGACTTTAGGTGCAGACTTTATTGCAACAGGTCACTATGCCCGTCGTGGTGCAAGCATGCAGAATTCGCGTGGCGAAACCTATGCCCCATTACTCCGTGGTGTCGATAATAATAAAGACCAGACTTATTTCTTACATGCGGTACATGGTCGGGAAATTAACAAGACCCTATTCCCTGTGGGTGAAATTGAGAAACCCGAAGTCCGCCGCATTGCAGAAGAGTTAGATCTAGCAACTGCCAAGAAAAAAGACTCGACGGGTATCTGCTTTATTGGTGAACGTCGTTTCACCGATTTCTTAAAACAATATTTACCTGCACAAGCTGGAAAAATTGTTTTAGAGTCAGGTAAAGAAGTTGGTGAACATCATGGCTTGATGTACTATACGCTCGGTCAACGCGGTGGTATTGGTATCGGTGGTATGAAAGGTGTACAAGAAGGTGCATGGTTCGTACTCCATAAAGATATTGCCAATAATCGCTTAGTGATCGGTCAAGGACATGAGCACCCACTCATGCAAAGCACACAGCTTTGGAGTGAGTCGATTGATTGGGTCGCAGGTGAACAGGACATCCCAAGTACAGGATTCCGATGCACGGCAAAAACCCGTTATCGCCAGCCTGATCAAGCGTGTACAATTTATCGTGATGAGCAAACCGAAAATGGTATTCGAGTTGAGTTTGATGAACCACAAAGAGCTGTAACTCCTGGACAAAGCGTGGTGTTCTACTCCGGAGAAGTGTGCTTGGGTGGTGGTGTGATTCACCATACCAATGCACCTGAACCAGATTTTATTTAAGGAAATTGGAAGCGAAGCATGGTGGAGTTACCCTTTCAGCACGCCCAAGCGTTGAATGTTCGACAAAATCGTGCTTTGGCATTGGCTGCTGTGTTTCAAGCAACTCAGCTCACGCATATGACTGCAATGGCGGGTCAGCAAAGTATTGGCGATAGCGGTAATTTTTATTTTGAACTACTGATTAAAGCCAGTCTTAATATTCGCCCAGCCACCAATAATGCCACTCAAACTTTAGATTTTTTTAATCAACTTGCAGATATCTCTCTTGGTTTAAAAACATTGGAAGGTTGTATAACCCAACCTTTTAATACTGCTCCTAAATCTCGTATTCCGAAAATGTCGACTGCTAAACTCCCAATGTCTTATGCAATGGCTTTATTGCAATTAGAAAAGAAAGTGTATAGCAATCCTGAATACGTCAAAATTATCGAAGCAGCTCAGCAAAAAATATTAAAACAGCTTTCATTTTTCGATAACAATTATTTGCACCCAAGTATTATTGCCAACCTTGCACAAACTTATGTGGAAACAGCAGGGCAAATCAATCCTCGCATTTTAGTTCGCGGTAATGCGGAAGCATTTAAAGACATCAATCATACCAACCGTATTCGTGCATGCTTATTTACTGGCTTACAACTTGCACATTTATGGAAGCAGCTCGGTGGTAGCTCTTGGAGTATGATTTTTACTAAACGTAAGTTATTACAAGATATTCAAGCTCTCGCTCGTTTACAGTATCAGGTGGTATAAACCGATGCTAAGACGAATTTATTTTTATGTTTATTCCAAAATTAAGGAATCTGTATGAATGCTTTAACCGCACTCTCACCACTTGATGGACGTTATGCAAGCAAATGCGATGCGTTACGCCCTTTTTTGTCTGAGTTTGGTTTAATCCACGCTCGTGTTACGGTTGAAGTGCGTTGGTTACAAGCACTTGCAAATCGTGCAGAAATTATTGAAGTTCCAGCTTTCTCGGCTGAAACCAATGCAGCTTTGGATGCGATCGTAACAAACTTCTCTGAAGAAGATGCGAATCGTATTAAAGAAATCGAACGTACGACCAACCACGATGTAAAAGCAGTTGAATATTTCCTTAAAGAAAAAATTGCGAATATTGATGAGCTACAAAATGCGGGCGAATTTATTCACTTTGCATGTACCTCTGAAGACATCAACAACTTATCTCATGCATTAATGCTTAAAAATGGTCGTGAAGTTTTAGTTTCAAGTATGAAACAAATCCTCAATGCGATTTCTGCTTTAGCAATCACACATGCTGAACAACCAATGTTGTCTCGTACACATGGTCAAACTGCAAGCCCTACTACCTTGGGTAAAGAGATGGCAAACGTTGCTTATCGTTTAGCGCGCCAAATCAAGCAATTTGAAAATGTCGAATTATTGGGCAAAATCAATGGTGCTGTAGGTAACTACAATGCTCACCTATCTGCTTACCCAGAAATTGACTGGGCTGCACATGCTCAAGCATTTGTAGAATCTTTAGGTTTAGCATTTAACCCATACACCACACAAATTGAGCCACACGATTATATGGCTGAATTGTTTGATGCATTACGTCGTTACAACACGATCTTGATCGATTTTAACCGTGATGTTTGGGGCTATATCTCACTTGGTTACTTCAAGCAAAAATTAAAAGACGGTGAAGTTGGTTCATCAACCATGCCTCATAAAGTAAACCCAATTGACTTCGAAAATTCTGAAGGTAACTTAGGTATCGCAAATGCGGTATTGGGTCATCTTGGTGAAAAACTTCCTGTTTCTCGCTGGCAGCGTGATTTAACTGACTCAACTGTTCTTCGTAACATGGGTGTTGGTTTTGCACAAAGCTTGATTGCTTTTGATGCTTGCTTAAAAGGTATTGGTAAACTTGAACTCAACGCGAACCGTTTAAATGAAGATTTAGACCAAGCACAAGAAGTTCTTGCAGAGCCAATCCAAACCGTTATGCGTCGTTATAATGTTGAAAAACCTTACGAAAAATTAAAAGCATTGACTCGTGGTCAAGCAATGACGCGTGAGATGATGGTGAACTTCGTAAATGGTGATGAATTATTACAAGTTCCTGCTGACGAACGTGCACGTTTGGCTGAATTAACACCTGCAACATATACAGGTAATGCAGCTGAACAAGCGAAACAAATTAATGATCTAATTGGCAAAATCTAAGTTTTGTTGATAAAAAAAGCAAAGCCTCGGCTTTGCTTTTTTTATTTCTTAATTTTGCTAGTTAAAATCATCAGAATCCCAACGATTTTAACTGATCACCACCCTATTCTTATTTAAAAACGTTTACTTAAATTAAGCCAAGCTTCAACGTCATTACGCTTATCAACGCTATCAGGTTGTGCTCCTATCGGAAACCCAACAGTTAATGCTGCTTGCCATTGCATCGCATTTGACCAGTTTAGTCCAAAACCTGCACTACTAATCTGTTCTATATTTTTGCCTGTTAAACCACTCCACTCTCGTGCTTGGTGTTTAACCATTGCTGTATCGACATAGATCTTCGCTGCAAGTTGATTTTGTGCAGAAGCATATAAACTCTGTCTAAGTTCAGACAAAACGTAATATCCAGTTGAACCACTTAACGCACTGTTTTTATATCCTGCAATATTCGATGCACCACCAACACTAAATTGCTGAGCACTATCTAAATTGTCAGGGCTATATTGTGCTTGTAAAGCTGCATAGATTTGGATTTTTGAACCATTTAAATTTTGCAATCGAGAGACATTCATAAAGGCACTAACAAATTCACCTTGTGTTTTTGCTGTTGCTTGATCGCCAAGTTCTGCCATCGCATTTTTAAAATTAACTCGTCCAATATCTGTTGCAACGCCAAGTTGAGTTAAACCGCCACCCGCAAAATCATCATATTGCGAAGCATCTAAGCGAATACGCCCGACATCAATATTCCGATCCCGATAAATTTCTGCAACATTGATATCATCTTTCAGGCGTTTATGATCGTATTGCAAACCCAAAATCACTTCACTACGATTATTCAATAATACTGGTTGATTCAACCACACACTGATTTGTTGTGCTGTGCCTGTTGCATCTAAAGCTTTATATTCTTTACCTAATTCATAGGCTAAATCTGAATAACTCGCACCTAAACGTGTCCCGACACCATTAATGGTTGCTTCATAGCCCAATCGACCAAAGTTTAAATTGCCCGATGTCATACCATCCACAGTCAGGCGATCACCCAAACCCAAAGCATTATTGACTGCAACGCCAGCATTTAAACGCACTTCATGGGTATATTCATTGCCATAATTATCCAAACCGACATAACCTGTCAGTGATGATGTTGGCTGAATATCAATTGTTAAATCACTTGTTCCAGCATAACGCCCTGCGCTAATGATATTACGTGTTTGAATCCCATCTAAACGATTCAACAATTTAAGCTGCTGCTGCAAGGTCGCCGAGTCAATAATATTGCCAGGCTGTAACGGCTGCAAAATAGCTTGTATTAAGTGTGGAGATATTTTGGTTTGATTATTGATAATGATACGATCATATTTTGCCTCCAAAATCGCAATCTTAACCACACCATTTTTCAAACTTTGTACAGGTAAATACGCCCGACTATAGGGATAACCCTGCTGTTGATAATAAGTCGTAATCCGTTTCGTTAATTGCTGTAAATCAGCAAGTGTCAACATCTTAGTTTCAGCATCGGCAACCAAAGCATGTAAATCTACTGTGCTAATGCTCTGGTTTCCTGTAATTACAATCTGTTCAACTTTAACTTGCTGTTGAGCATCTGCTTGTGCAATTTGCATTTGTGCAGGCTGCTCAATATTCACCTCAGCTTGAGGTTGGTATTGCTGTATGGTTTGCTGTTGTAGAAGTAGTCCAGCATTTGGCACATTATCTGCAAAAACTGAAAAACTACTCAGTGAAAGCATACTCATTAATAATGTTGTCTTCGGATATAACATAATTAAAAATTCCCCGTTAATGTGTGAATACCGTCCATGTTGATGCCATCACCAATAATTTCTATTTCGATGTTATCCGACTGTTTTGGTTTATGTGCTTGTGGAGCAAAATGAATCGCTCGCTGATATGGATTGCCTAATAACTCTTGCCAAATTGAGAGATCAGGTTGGTTCGGTTTTTCAGGTACGATAGGTGGTTTTGGATCGACTAATGGCGCTTCAATTTTCAACATTCCAGCAGTAAATGTCAGATCATAGTTCTGATCACGACCACTGACCTGATTCTGATAGTTCCCTGTTGAAGTGGCACTTGCACCTGTCGCTGTCACATTTGTTAAGACCTCTGTACTTTCCCCGTTCACTAAGCCTTGAGTAGTGAAGCCAGTGACATGTTGTTGCTGACCGTTATAAGTCGTAGTTAAACTATTACCAATGACTTGTGCTTTGGCTTTTGCAATATTCGCTTGCGTTTGACTATTGGCTTGTAAGCTATAGTTGCCTGCATCTGTACCACCTAAATTGCCTGATACATTTACATTCTTGTTTGAACCTGCATTTTTATCAGCAAATTGTCCTTGCGCATTCAAGTTGACTTGATCACCTGTGATCAAACCATTCAAGCTACCATTGACGATCGCACTAGTCGTCCCATCGTAAACTTTGTCTTGAGCGGTGATGCTGCCTGTAATTTGTTTCTTACTGATGTTCGCAGTGACTTGTCCATTGGTCGTGAGTTCATAGTTACCTGCATCTAATCCAACCAAGCTACTTGAAGCCGTGACAACTTTGTTTTGACCCGCGTTCTTATCTACAAATTGCCCTGTTGTACCAACACTGACTTGATCACCTGTGATGACACCACCTGCATTTAATGTACCGCTAACATTGACATGAGTTGTTCCATCGTAGACTTTGTCTTGAGCTGTTAATACACCTGTAATTTGCTTCTTGCTGATACTCGCTTGGGTTTGACTATTCGCTTGTAAGCTATAGTTGCCTGCATCTGTACCACTTAAATTGCCTGATACATTGACCGTCTTATTCGAACCTGCATTTTTATCGGTAAATTGCCCTTGAGCATTCAGGTTAACTTGGTCACCTGTAATCAAACCATTCAAACTGCCATTCACAATCGCACTGGTTGTACCATCGTAAACTTTGTCTTGAGCCGTTAATACGCCTGTGATTTGTTTCTTGCTAATGTTCGCAGTCACTTGTCCATTGGTCGTAAGTTCATAGTTGCCTGCATCTAATCCAACCAAGCTACTGGAAGCCGTGACAACTTTGTTCTGACCTGCGTTCTTATCTACAAATTGCCCTGTTGTTCCAACACTGACTTGGTCGCCAGTGATCACATCACTTGTGTTCAAACTACCGTTTACAATTGCACTGGTTGTACCGTCATAAACTTTATCTTGGGCTGTTAATACACCTGTAATTTGTTTCTTGCTGATGTTGGCTTGAGTCTGACTATTGGCTTGAAAGCTATAGTTGCCTGCATCTGTACCACTTAAATTGCCTGATACATTTACATTCTTGTTTGAATCTGCATTTTTATCGGCAAACTGTCCTTGTGCATTCAGGTTGACTTGATCACCTGTAATCAAACCATTCAAGCTACCATTCACAATCGCACTGGTTGTACCATCGTAAACTTTGTCTTGAGCCGTTAATACGCCTGTGATTTGTTTCTT